>JBMORU010000002.1:0-1586 GCA_049322215.1 Patescibacteria group bacterium | reverse complement strand
ATAAATAAATTTCCAAAATGTCAATATCTAAAATTCTAGAAAAAAACCAATAAATCATTGTTTTTCCAGCAATATCCTGTAAAAATGATTAAAATCTCCTTATAATTGAGGTATAACAGGTAGTCCTGTCCATAATCTCAAAAATAAGGAGACATCGCATGGACAAGGATACCAATAAATCCACATATAATCAACTGTTTCAAGCAATTTATAACGAAAAATTTTTAAGCAATGTCAAAGAATCGGAAGTAGATGCTTACGCGAAAAAGCTAACCGTTGTTAAACTAATCCAATTGGTTGCGTATGCTCAGTTAGAGCAACTTGAAGGTCTGCGCCATATCAGTAACAGTTTGAACGATGATAATTTCAGTGCGGCAGTAGGTATAAATTCAATCAGTGCGTCACAGTTGTCCCGTAAGTTAAGAGATTTATCGCCTGAATTAGTTCAGTCTCTGTTTTCTGATATAGTCTATCAGTTTGGTATTGAAATCGGTTTTAAATCAATAAGGCAGGAACTAGGTCGTATTTATCTGATAGACTCCTCAACTATAAGCCTTTGTCTATCCCGATACCGCTGGGCAGAGTTCAGAAAAACTAAAAGTGGAGTTAAACTACACCTCCGTATCCAGCTGTTTGAACAAGGGGTTCTACCTGACAAAGCCATAATTAAACCGGCCAAACCTGCTGACAAAACACAAATGGATGCCTTGGTTGTAGCAAAAGATGCCCTTAACGTCTTTGACCGTGGCTACCTGGATTACAAAAAATTCGACAGTTATTGTAATAACGGCACCAGATTTGTTAGCCGTTTAAAAAGTAACGCAATAGTTGAAACATTAGAGGAATTTCCAACAAACCCGGATAGCCTAATCAAAAAAGACCACAAGGTAATCCTAGGAAAAGACGGCACAACCAAAATGCAACATCCCTTGCGACTAATAGAAACAGAGGATACCGAAGGTAAGCCTGTAATTATCATTACCAACGACTTTGAGTTAAGTGCCGAAGAACTAAGCGACATATATCGCTACCGCTGGCAGATAGAATTATTCTTTAAGTGGATCAAACAACATTTCTGTGTAAAACATTTTTATGGTTTAAGCCAACAGGCTGTGGAAAACCAATTATTGATAGCACTGATTACCTACTGCTTGATGATGTTGCTTAAAATAAAAACAGGTTATGAAGGCCCATTACTAAAAATTAAAATGTTGCTTCACACATGTCTTTACGTAGAATTCAGCGAGTTTGTACGAAAACTCCACCTCAAGTCAGGTCGCAGTTCAAGAGGACGACGGTGGATAGACCATAAAAAAATCTACAACTTTACAGTAGAACAGGTACTACAAGGTGAAGCAGACCACCTGGATGATTTAACTTACGACCCGATAATAGCCTAGGAATTACATCATTTGTAAAAATGTGGATTAAAGGACTACCTCTTAAGTGGTTGTTCCTTTAGCATAAAGTAAAATGGGTTAATTGGTGTATACACCCAAATAATTACAAAATTATACAATTATATCTTCCAATTATTACCTTTTAATTTATGCGAAAGTTTTATGCAACGCTAGTGATACAAGATA